>DASWIS010000030.1 GCA_036397555.1 Candidatus Zixiibacteriota bacterium
AACAACGGCAGCAGATACGGCGGGCCGAAACCCCAAATCCGCACATACTCCAGCCCGCGTCGCATCTTCATCCACACGTAAGACGATTTGGCATAGTATGGGTTCGGCAACAGGTCGCCGTAGTACAAAACCCTCCAGACAGTGTATGTCCCGTACAAGACGGCAAAGATCGCGATGAAGGCGAGAATGTCCTTCCCGTTTGGGCGCCCCTGACGCCTCCAGGCAATCCCTGCGGCGGCCAGACTGGCGACGAAGAATCCGATGCCGTCGTGACGTGTCATCGCGATCAGCACAAACAGCGGCGCGAGTGTGGCGATGCCCCGGTGGCCGTCGAGCGCATCGGCGAATCGCCACACAGCGACCGCGACCAGCGCCGCCATGATCGTCGCTTCCAGACCGCCGAGCGTCCAGATGACGACCGGCAACGAGGCGGTGACGAAGATCAGCGGAAGCGTGTCGGCAACATGGTGTGGATCGCGTTGTGCGCGTACCAGCAGGAATACGACCAGCCCCGCATAGGCGGCTATCGGGACCAGCCGCGCGGCCAAAGTCAGATCCAAGCCGAACCCGCCGAGCGCCGACATCAGGATCACTTGCAGGAAGTTGGAATACCCCTCGACGCGCTCGCCCGGATTCCAGACCAGCCCATCGCCATTGAGGAAGTTGTAGCAGTATCGCAGCGAGATATAGGCGTCGTCGACAAAGTAGTACCGGCTCCACCACATGCCGACGGCGGCAATGGCCAGCGATGCCGCCGCCCAGAGCCAGATGGCGCGGTCACGCCAGACAAGTGTCATGCGAGCAGCACAATGGGAGGAACTCGACTGAGCCTTACACAGGCAGCGCGTTTAGAGCATTACAGAGGGCGGACAAGATGTTAGACTGCACGACGATGAATCGCTCCGGATCAATTCCGAGAGGCGAACTCGCTCCGGAATACTTTTCAAATGCAGATGCAATCTTCTTCTTTTTGCCTCTGATCTTGGATGGCTTCCCATGCTCAACATCGTGATCCAGATCCGTCCTGAGATCCCGTATGTCGGCAAAGACTGGCGGCCTGCTTTCATCCTGTCGCGTACCGGTGCTCTCCCAGACCAAGAAATAGAGATGCTTAACGAAGTTGTCATAGGACGCGAGATCATGAATAGGGGTCCGAATCACTTCCTGCGCCTTCGCAGTACGGTTCGTGGGCTGGAATAGGTTTTCGCCGTGCTTTGATGCGTACAGCTCGTTGATCCTCGCCACACTATCCACAATCTCCGATGCAAGCTGATTTACTGCGCCTTTAAGTCCAGCTTCTGCGACAGCGGTCGGATCAAGATCGTCAATAAAAGTGGGATCATGCGTAAGAAGTTTTCTGAGCAGTATCTGCTGACGGACTTTCGCGCCGGATCTCACGTTTGCAGTAATCGTACGCTGAAACTCAAGCGTCAGTGTGTCTGTTGCGCGTTGCCCTAGCTGCACTTGCTTGGCGACGTCGTCAAGGAATGTAAGGTAGAAGTTGGCAACATCCTTTTCGCGGCCTACTATCCCTGGCGATTGAATCAACCTACAGACAAGAGTCAACAGTGATTGAACTACGGTTCTGTTACGTAACGATGAAGCCCTGTCGCCGAATCCGCTGTCCGCGAAATCCAGTGCTCGTCGGATGCGTCCCGCTATATTAGATTTTGTGGAGAATCCGGATTGGCCTTCGAACACGGCGAGAAGATCGTCATATCTCAGTCCGACCTCGAGTCCGTCAATCTCCACAGCTGTGACCTTCGCGAGAATGTCGAAGTGCCCATACCGCCTGTTGGAGGCCCCTATCCTTCCAAAGATAGGATGTTTCAATGCTTTGACGATAAACTCCCTCAGCTTGCTGTGGACGGAATTAAGCTTCTCGCTCCCGGTCAATTGTAGTCCGCCTTGCAGACGCTGAAAGTATTCCTTCACTTCCTCGTCTGTTGCATCCTCTATTTCGTCAAAGTCGATCTTAAAATCATCGATCGCGTCTACATAAACATCCGGGAGATCGCGATAGAGTCGTCCGCCGAATCTTTTCGCGCTCTCATCTGCAAGCTCAAGCTCATTGTCAATAAACTCGAAAATGGCCGTCAAGCGCTGCTGCCCATCCACGACATGATATGCCGGTTCGTCGGAAACTTTCTGAAAATAGAACTTGGGTAGCTTCCAACCCCGCAAGATCGTATCAATCAGGCGCTGCTTCTTTGAAGTGCCCCATACTTCTTGCCTTTGCCAATCGGGAATCTCGTAGCGGTCCCTGCGCTTGTAAATCTTATCGAGCTCCCTATGATCCGATAACACTTTCATCAAGTTCTCTTTGCCTGCGGCTTTCCTTGAGCCACAAAAGAAAGTAAACTTCTCCCACGGCCCAACAGCAACAGGCAAATTCAGCTAAAGACTATCGCACGGATCACAAAACGCGGACGCCGGATCGGCCGCGCGGAAGGCGACGTCGACGAACTTGACGACGTCGAAGACGTTGGTCACGCCGCTGCAGTCGGCGTCGGTCTGCTCGTTGGGACAGTTCACATCAAACACGGGCGTGCCGCTGCGGAACGCGACATCGACCGCCGCCACAACATCAAACACGTTGGTGGTGCCGTCGCAGGCAGGGTCCGTATGGCACGGGCAGTCGCAGTCGCAGGCGTCGCCCAACCCGTCGAAGTCCGAGTCCTCCTGGCCCGGATTGAACACATCCGGACAGTTGTCGGCGCTGTTGATGACGCCATCGCCGTCGTCATCGGCATACAGCGGGTTGGTCACCGTGGCGTACAGTCGCGTGCCGACAATGGAATCGACCTGCACCGAGATGCCCGACGCCCCTGAGTGGCCGTCGCTGCCGGGGAATGTGCCCGGCCCAAACAGTTCCTGCCCGGGGACATCATCGGAAAACAGGGCGCCGCGGCGTGTCTCATACGGATACCACCACTGCGCGCTGTCGGTGACATGCCCTTCGGGATTGCTGGTGTGGTCCATCGATGGATTGTAACCGGCGTCTTCGACCTGCACGACATAGAACGGGTTTCCGGTATTCGAGAACCAGTCGCCGAACGGTCCCTGGTGGATGTGCATGATGAGCAGGCCGCGATCGAGCGGATCATTGCCGAATGCCAGGTCGGGCCACAGCATGCAGGAAAAGTCTGAATCGAAACGATCATACGGCGCGCCCGATTCGGGATTGCGGTACTCCAGCAGGAAATACTCGTCATCGGCCATGTCGATCGGCACCAGATACAGCGCGCTGTCGCTTTCGGTCTGGATGTTGTTGAGCACGATGCTCGCGGGTGAATGCTCGATGATGATCGGATCGAGCCAGCCGAGCTGCTTCTTGCTCCAGCCGGAGAAGTGCGTCGGCACTTTGGCCGCGCCGATCGCCAGAATACCGTAACCATAGTATGCCATGATGTCCCAGTCGACGACCGGGTGATCGTTGGCATCATTCGGAGTCCAGCAGTTGACGACATCGAGACGGTTGTTCGGGTCGTAGAGATCGGGCAGGCCGATGTTGTGGCCCAGCTCATGGCAGTAGACGCGGATGCCGTTGAGCGTCCGCTCGCCGGTGAATTGGGTCGGATTCAGCGGATCGCGCAGCGGCATCATCTCCGGCGAAGTATTCCAGCGCGAGACGCGCTTGCCATCGAACGGCCCGGGGCCGTCGCCGGGAGCGTACACCGCGGCGAACGACCAGACTTCGGTGGGATCGTGCGTGTCCTCCTGGCCGGTGCCCGCGCGAACAAACACGACCGCATCGACATTGCCGTCATTGTCGCCGTCGTATTGCGAATAATCGATAAACGGGTCCAGCGATTCCAACAAGTCCTCAAACCGTCCAAACATGACGCCGGGATTGTTCGGATAGGTGCCGTCGTTCCACCACCCCGAGACATCGCCCGCGATGATCATCTGGTCGTACGACACTTCGGCATAGTAATCGGCGACCGAACCGCCGGGAAACACGCCGCGCGAGAACATGAGACTGTCGAATGTGCCCGGCAGAAAATACGTCGCGGGCTTGTTCTCCCACTCCACCAGAATCGCCAGCACTTTGAGCGTATCGGCATCGAATTGGTACGCGGCGATCTTCTGCATCTCGTCGGCGGTCGGTTCCGGCGGCAGACGGTCGGCGTACTTTTGACGTTCCGACTCCGGCAGATGGAGAATCAGCGCGCCGCCGGATGCGGCGACTGCAGCTTGAGCGAACATCAGGACACCCACAAGGGTCAAAGCCAGTCGCACGTCGGTTCTCATGTTTGCTCCTCAAGTCAAGGTCGCGCGCGTAGGGCGCACAAAGTTTTGTTGTTGCGTCACCCGACCCAGGTGACGCTCCTACCGCCACGCGAGGACGCGTGGCGGGCACATTTCCATCCACACTCATTAAACTCTTCAATCAAAGACACACCGTGCAAAACACCGTCGCCGGGTTGCCGTTGCGGAAGGCGACGTCGACTAAGGCGACGACGTCGAAGACATTGGTCACATTGTCGCAGGTGACATCGGTCGTGGCGCGCGGACACAGCGGGTTCGGATCGGGAATCGGTGCGCCGTTGCGGAAGGCGACATCGACCGCCGCCACGACGTCGAATACATTGGTGATGCCATCGCACTGGGGATCGCCGAAGCAATCGCACGCACAGGGCCCGCCCGACAGATACAGCCGCCCGCCGTCCCAGACGGGATTGTAAGTCGCGGTCCGCGCCTCCGCCGTCAGCGCGAATCCCTCCAGCGGGTCGAACGACAAGCCGACGGTGTCGCCGGGCTCGGCGGCGGCCTTGATGGTCATGTAGATTTTGGCGATCGGCCCGGTGCCCGGCTCCAGCGGCGGCGACCCGCCCCCGAAATCGGCGGTCAGTTTAACCGCCCGCTGCCCGAAGAAGCCATTGTTGAACACCGCGACTTGCTGCTCGAAATACTCCGTGCGGCAGCCGTGGGTTTTCAGTGAATCGAAGGTGGCAATGGCGGGCACATTGGTCAGCGAGACCGGAATCGTGATCGCCTCCAGCGGCAGCGCGTTGGTCGCGATGACTTCCCAGACCAGTTTGCCGGTGTCCTGCGGCGCGGAGAAATTGGGGCCATCAACCGTGTCGGCCCACACCGTGATAAAGTCGCGTTTGATCGTGTAGCGCTGCCCGTCGTTGGTGAAGGCGCGCAGCTCGACATCGTAGACTCCGGGATCGTAGGCGTGCACGGGGTTTTCGACGTCGGCGGAGTCGCCGTCGCCGAAGTACCACTTCCATCCGGTCGTCGTAAACGGGGCGTCATAGGTGTAGCTGACGTCCAACGGCGCCTGGCCCTGCTGCACGTCGGCTTCGAAGTTGCCGCGCGCGATCGAATTGTCGAGCGTGCCGCGTCCGAGCGTGCTGTTGACCCAGTCGAGCTCCTGCTGGGTCATGATGCCCAGCGCCCAGTCCAGCTCGCCCGGTATCGGCGGATCGCCCGGGGCGTGGAACATGATCCACGCCGCTTTGAAGTGCTTTTGCGCCGTCTCCGAGCTGGGAATGCGCGGGCCGTTGGCCGCGATTATTTCCGCCGATCCGAAATCGAAGATGGCGCCGTTGTAGGGGGAGACGCACCCGGTTTCCATGAAACGCAACTCGGAATTCCCGGCGTCCATCTCGGCCGGTGAGACATACCCCATCAGGTACAAGTCGCAGTAGCTCCAGACACCGTCGGGAATGTCGGTATTGAAACTGAGCGTCGGGGCGATGCGCGTCGCCGGCGACGATCCCGACCAGTTGGCGATTTCCATACCCGACCCCTGGCCATCGACGCGGAAACTCCAGTGCGCCGAGCGTCCGCAGGAGGCATCGTCGCCCTGCAGGTCGCGTCCGCCGACAATCGGACTGAGAAACATCCCAAAACGGTGCTCGAATTCCTGCGCCAGCACCAGCCGCGTGAAGTTGCCGAACATGCCGGTTCCGGGCGCCCAGTCGTATTGATTCCACATCATGACGAACCCCTCGACGTTATTCCCGGCCAGGCCGAAGCCGGCGCGCTCCTGGTAGAGCGAGCTGCCGATGCCGCTGACGTTGTTTTCGATCCCCTGATAAAATGCCGCGCCAAACTGGTGGCTCGGAACCTGCAGCAGCCAAAAGCAGATGTAATCCCACTGATCGCCGTGCTCGGCCATCAGCGCATTGGCGGAGTTGACCATCAGCGCGGTCAGTTGCGGATCGGTGTAGTCGCTGCGCAGGATGTCGTCGGTGTCCTCGTAGACGAACACGTCGTCGTAGGTGAGCGGCGTGCCCGGCATTCGTCCGAACTCGACCCGGGGCCCAACTTTGGGAATGCCCTTGACCGCCGGATCGGGGACTTCGCCCTTGGCGATCCCCTCCTGATAGATGCTCAGCCACTCCTCGGGGCTGCGCCAGCCGCATTCGGGAATGGCCGGCACCGGGTCGGGCACAGCCGCCGTCTGACCGGCGGGGGCGACCGTGACAAGGACGGGCTTCGAGGATGCGCGAGCGGATACGGATGCGATCTGCTCCTCCCCCATGGCCCCGATCGCAATCACGGCGATCGCGACCAAGACGCACAGACCAAGGCCGGTGCGGAGAACACTCTTCTTCGATGTCATCATTCACTCCGGGGCGACTGACGTTACGACGTTTTGATGTAAGTCACGGACTCCCCGGCATGTGAGGGCACGCAGGGGTCGATTCCGGGGTAAGATAAGGCCAATCTGGGGTTTTGGGGATGGGGAAAAGGGGGGCTATACCGCTGGGCCGTCACGCGCCATGGCGCGGCCGCCCGCTCAATCCGGATTACAAAATGACTGCGCCGCGTCGGCTCCACGGAATGCTACATCGACGAAGCGAACCACATCGAAGACATTGGTGGTGCCGTTGCAGTCGACGTCGGTCCGTGTCCAGGAACATCCAGCCGACTGCTCGATCGGAGCCGTCACGGCACGGAAGGCCACATTCACCGCCTGCACCACATCGAGCACATTGATAACGCCGTCGCACACAGGATCAGTGTGGCAAGTACAAGGTGACTCGGCTTCTGAGTCCGCCACCAGCCCGACAATCACAATCCCTTTGTGGAACTCGGGTACGATGGTCGACATGTCATCGGCGCTGATGAACGACAGATGGTTACCCGGCGCCAGACAGCAGGTGTCAATTTCGAAGCGACCCGGTGCGTCTTTGACGTCAAAACAGATCACGAGCGACGGGTCGCCGTTGCCGGGGTAGCCGTCATACCCCGGTGCCAAGACCGGACCGTCAATCCGATACCCGCTCCACAGCAATCCATCCGGACTGACAAAGAGCGGCTCCCCGACACCGCCCCCTGATGAGTCAAAACCAAAATCCTCGCAGTCATCCACAGACGGGGCCCCATAGTAATCCGGCCCGATGACCGACTCGACTAACCCACTCGCCGACAACCGTCCCCCTATCTGAACATCCGCAAAGTCGCGGACAAAAGCAGCTCCGTTGACGCTGCGAAACTCCAATGGAAATGCGATCCCCGCCAAGTCGACCAGATTCTCGATGTAAACACCGACTTTCACCGAATCGGCTCCGGCGTCCACGGAGACAGAGTCCAAATAGACAGCGTTTGCCGGAAGCGGTCTCCCAGTGCAGATGTATCCCTTTTCGAAACTGAATGCCACCGGTTCACCATACTCATTTACGCCACCAAGATGCTCGGAGGGAATAACGCAACACGTGTCAATCTCAAAGCACCCACTCAAACCATTGGTTCTAAGGAGAATCTGCAATGACGGGACACCTGAACCCGGTACACCGTCCGTGCCAATCGGGACAACTTGATCGACCCAAATCCTCGAAAGGAATACCGCATCGGGTGCCACGCGGTCCCAAAACTGCTGAAATATGGCATATGCATGCGAAACTGGTCCGGTGCAATCGTGGGAAAGAGGTGTATATCCTTCACCAATCGTTTCAAATGCATTACCGAAGGCAAGCCTACCTGAAACGTTCTTACGCATGAATGGGTCCTTCGACAGATAGGCGTCGCCCCTAAGTTGCCGCAGCTCCAATGGGCAGACAAACGAGGAGATCGGTACATCGTTGGTCACGTACACTCCAACTGATATCTCAACCTGACCCATTCCTGTGATTTCTTTCGATTCGACCTGCACGTGATTGAGGGCATGCGCAGTCGATGCCGCGAACATCGTAACCCACACCGACGCAAAGAGACTCGAGCGTCTGACAGTAATCCCAGGCATTTCGGTCCTTCGATGTGATCCCGATGTCGCTTAGGCGTCACCAGAGGGCGGGTGACGCCACGAGGTGTCGTTAATCGGAATATACAGTGTCAGCGTGTGCTACAACCCGCACGACTGACAAAATGTAGTCCCCGCGTCCGCCGCGCGGAAGGCGACGTCGACGAGCTTGACGACGTCGAAGACATTGACCGTGCCGTCGCAATTGACGTCTGAGCGCGCCCAGGGGCATTGCAAAAGCGGGTCGGGCGTGATCGCGCCGTTGCGGAAGGCGATCTCGACGGTCGCGACGATGTCGAGGACTTCGGTGGTGCCGTCGCAGACCGGATCGGTGTGGCACTGGCACTCGCACGGCGGCGTCAGGATGGTCAGCGCGCCATCGTCGCCGAAGATGCCGATGTCGGTCGCGTCGATTTTGGCCGACGGCGCATACCCCTCCAGCGGCGTGTTGATGCTTAAGACGAGCGAATCGCCAAAGACGGCGCCCGGCTTGATTGTCAGATGGACACGCGCGATCGGACCCGATCCCGGCGGCAACGGCGGCAAGCTGCCGTCGAAGCTGGAGATTAATCGGATCACCATCTGGCCGAAGAGCTTGTTATTGAACAGCGTCTGTGATCCGAGGAACAACTGTGTCCGCGTGCCCGCCATCGTGATCGAATCAAGCGTGGCATAGGCCGGAATCTGCGAGATCGAGATCGGCAGCGTAATCTGCGAGAGGGGCACGTGATTGTTGATGTTGATATCCCATGTCACCTCCGCCCCGGGCAGGGCGCTGTCGGCATTCACCACCAATGATTCGGCCAACGCAGTGATGAATGCAGTCTTGGTGCGCATCGCGCCGCCGGTCGGCGAGGCCGCAGTGAGCGTGACCGTGTGCTGTCCGGCGTTATAAATGTGCTGGGGATTGGGCGCGTCGGATGTGTCGCCGTCGCCGAAGTCCCAGTGCCAGCCGGTCGGGTAGTTGCGCGCATCTTCGGTGAAGTTTACGGTCCATGGTGCATCGCCGAAGGCCGTGTCGGCGTCAAAATCGGCCACTTCCCAGCCAATGATCGTGAAGTTCGGCCCCTGGTTCTCATTGATCAATCCCGGTATCGAGACCGGCGACGGCCAGAAGTTGTCCGATGGGCCGCCGACCTCCGGCGTGAACGAATAGATTTTTTCGTGATCGTCGGTGTCGCCATACATCCAGTCGTCGGAGTCGCCATTGGTGCGATACAGTTCCCAACCCACCTGCGGCGTGTACCCATTGAAGCTCGCCAGCGAGTCGCCGATGTACTGGAAGAAATCATGCTCCGGCGTATAGACAAAATCATACCCCCACGGCCAGAGATACAGGTCGGAATACGAATGGTAGTTGAGCGCGAAAACGAATTGACGGCTGTTGACGAAATCGCGCATCGCCTGCGTCTCCGGCTCGCTGAAGGCCGAGGGGCCGCGATAGACCTCGCTGCCGGTGTTCGACGAGGAGCCGTTGTTGTCGTACCCCCAGTTGTGTCCGTAGTTGCGGTTCAGATCGACACCGATGTTCGACCCATTCGAGTTGTTGCGGTTTTTGCGCCACATGCCGCCGCCGAACGGCGCAATGGTACGGTTGTATTCGTACCCGTCGGGATTGACCACCGGGATTAAGAAGACTTCGCGGTTGTCGACCAGGAGGGTGGTCAAGGGATCGGTGCCGTAGTCGCGTGTGAGTCGGCGCAGAGTCTCGAGCACGACTTCCACCGTGATCGGTTCGCGCGCGTGGTGCAAGCCGTTGATCAGCACTTCGATTTCGTCTTCGTCGACTTCGGGATTGTCGGAGACCTTGATCGCCCAGATCTCGCGCCCTTCAAAACTCTGCCCGATGGAGAATTTGGCCGTCGTGATCGACGGAAAGGCCGCGTGGACCGAATCCAAAACCGTTATCGCCTCGGCGTAGGTTTTGAATCCCCCCATCGTCTTTTGCGGATACAGCTTGGCGTAATGATCGTACCAGTCGGCGATTTCGACGCTGATGTCAAAGCCGTCAGCCCGCAACGAAGCCAACTGGGCCGCGTCGACCAGAATCCGGAACACCCCCGCGCGCGGGTCGGGGTGGTGATCGAGGATGTCGATGTCGCGGCTGTAGGCGATGGCAATTTCGCCGGGGTCTTTGAATTCCCAACGGGCAATGATCTTCTTTTCGAGAAACGCCCTGTCGGCGGCCGTCAATTCGGCGCTCAGCGCCGGCGTCCACGCCAACAGCCCGATCGCCATCCCCGTTGCGAGGATCACCTTGCGCATGCAAACTCCTTAAGTCTTTCCGATGGATTACGGCTCGGCATTGCCCGGCCTTCTCTGGGTAAGATACCCGCGGTCCTTGTTCTGACAAGGGATTTGGACCGCGGAAAGCGAACCGCTGTGTTGCGAGACCACAGCGGTCGGGTCAACTGGTTTGTTCCCATTACCCAATTCATTACCCATTTCAATGGGTACTACCCAATTGCCACTTTCCCGTCCGTTTCCACTCGGCATTCTGGCCACGCCCAAGGCATGCGACTCTGCCCTCGCCACTGAGACCTTTGAGAACGCGACGGATCAGATCGATGCTGACGCCGGGGCAAGCCTGCAGGAGATCGGAGACCCGGAACGATTTCCCGGCGTGAGCGATGGCCGCAATGACCAGTTCGGTCTTTGAGCCCCGAGGCGATTTGACCTGACCGAGGCGGGATTCAAACTCTCGGTATGCGGTCTTGAGCGTATAGAGGACGAAATTCACATACGGCCAGGGGTCGTGCTTGCCATCGTGCCAGCGATGTGAGCTTTCCTCGAGGGTTTCGTAGTAGCGTTCCTTGTTTTCCTCGATCAGGCGTTCCATGCTGATGTAGCGGCCAACTTCCATCCCGAGACGGTAACACTGAAGGAGCAAAAGAAGACGTGAGACGCGCCCATTGCCATCGCGGAAAGGATGAATACAGAGAAAATCGAGATTGAACGCCGCCAGCGCCACCGGCGAAGGTACGGAGCGCTCTCGGAGGGATTCGCGCCAGAGGCTGACCAGGTCGCTCATGTACTGCGGCGTCTGGGCCGCTGGGACGGTGCGAAATCGCACACGCTGGGCGCCATCGGGGTAGCGTTCGATGATGTCGCCGTCTTTCACTTTGTACTTGCCCGCATCCCAAATCTCGCCGCGCGTGATTCGGTGTAACCGGTGAATCGTCTTTTCAGAGACCGGCAGATCCGGACCGCCCTCGTGGATGAGTTTGAGTGCGTCTCGATAGCCACGGACTTCTTCTTCGTTGCGATCGCGGAGCGCCGCTTTGCCGAGCACGACAGTGGCGGCGCGGGCCCGATCTATGGTGACACCTTCGATTCGGTTGGAGGAAACGGCGCTTTCGATCAGAGCGTGCTCCCTCAACACCTTGAGTTTTTGGGGCGACTGCCGGGTGAACAACTCCTGCCGTCCCCGCGCCTCTCCAAGTTCGGAGAGATACATCGCGGTTACAGTCGGAAGTGTCGCCGGAGCGTTCGCGAGAAACTGAAGTGTCTTCATTGGGTTTAAATCTCGAATTCAGCCGGAGGCAGTAATCTACTGGTTGCGCATTAGCGCATCCATTAGCGCTACGTAATGAAGTATGATGTTACACAACGCCTTAGTCCACCCATATCACTTTCTGATCCCCTGAAATCCAATCCCTCTTGACAACTGAACATTTGTTCAGTATCGTCCGTATAGCTTATCTGGACGGGGTGCCGTCTTCGCAGAATACGTCAGGCATCAGATGGAATCGAATCGCACCCAAAAGGAGTCAGCTATGGCCCCCATTGCCATTGGCGCTGTCCAATTTTCCGCCCCGCCGCCTGTCCGGACGATCACGCGTCCGTTGTGTCCGTGCGGCACCCTGCTGCTGTCGACGTCGGCCCAGTGGCTGTGTTCGCATTGCGGACGCGCCTTTTGCCGCGAGTGCGGCGGGACCATTGCGCGCAGCGGCGGCTGCGATGTCTGCACCGTCTGCGGCGCCGGAAGCTGCGGGTGAGGTTCAGGAGAAAATCAATGTCTGCCCGCCAATCACACTTTCCCTCACCCCTAAACCCCTCTCCCACAGGGAGAGGGGAAAAAAATCCACACCTCTCCCTGTGGGAGAGGTCGATTCGTTCCGCGTCAGCGGAACGAAGCGAGTGAGGGAAACCCCCGGGGCAGGAAGACCATCCACATCATGAATAACAAACCACCAATCCATTCGACGATCCTGGCTCGCGCACGCCGCCTGCGCCGCGAACAAACGGCGCCCGAACGCGCACTGTGGGCACGGCTGCGAGGCCATCGTCTCGGCAGTTTGAAATTCCGCCGTCAACACCCAATCGGACTGTTCATCGCCGACTTTGCATGCATCAAACACCGGCTGGTGGTTGAAATCGACGGCTCCACTCATTTGGCCAATACCGAATACGACACCTTGCGCACACGATGGCTCTCCGGCCGCAGGTGGCGCGTTCTGCGTTTCACCAATCGCCAGGTCATCCGCAACATGGATGGGGTGCTGGAGGTCATTCGTGCGGCATGCGGCCGATCACCGGTTGGCGTTCCCTCACCCCAACCCCTCTCCACACACGAGGCCGCGCCGTGAAAATCGCGCGGCTGACCGAGTTCGGGATTCCCGAGGCATTCGTCGCCCGTTGGGCCGACACCATCGGTCCGGAGCTGCTCGACTGGCAGGCCGATGCGATTCGCCACTTCAATCTGTTGGGCGACGGCAACCTCATCGCCATCGCGCCGACCTCATCGGGGAAAACGTTTTTGGCCGAGCTGGCCGCGACATCGGCGTTGATGCGTCGCCGCAAGGTCGTCTATATCGCGCCGCTGAAGGCGCTGGTGATGCAGAAATACGAGCGGCTGCGCACGGTCTTTGGGCCGTTGGGATTCCGCGTCGTCGTCTCCACGCGCGACTGGCGCGGCGCCGATGCGCGTCTGCGGCGCGGCGATTTCGATATCGCGGTCACGGTGTATGAAAAATGGCACAATCTGCTGTTGACCCATCTGGATTTGCTGACCACGGTCGATCTTTTGATTCTCGATGAGCCGCAGTTGCTGATCGATCCCAAGCGCGGCCCGACGGTCGCGGCGATTCTCGATGCGGTCGCGGCGGTCCGTCACGATCAACACCGGATCGCATCGGAACGCCGGGCCGCGTTGCGCGTCATCCTGCTGGCGGCGCGTCTCCCCTATGCGGCGCAGTTGTCGTCGTATTTGAACGCGCCGATCCAGACCGTGCACCGCCGTCCGGTCGAGCTGCGGTTGGGCGTGCTCACCAACGGACGGTTTCAATTCCGCGAATACAACACCGCCGACGTCGGTGAGGAAACGCTGCCGTGGGACGATCAACTCCCTGAATCCGAGCGTCCGTTGGCGCTGTTGGCTGCATTGGCCGCGCGCGGCGAACGCATCCTGGTTTTTTGCCCCTCGAAAAACAGTTGCCACCGGCGCGCGCAGGCGCTGGTGGCGCGCCTTCCCTCGACGGTGCGTGTGCTCTCCGAAGAAGAACGCTGGCGGCTGCGCAGCGGACCATCGCTGGCCGCGCCGCTGACCGAGTGGCTCCGCCACGGTGTCGCGGTGCATCACGCCGATCTGACGCCGCATCAGCGCGCAGTCGTGGAAACGCGATTCGCCGCCGGTGATGTGCCGGTGCTCTTCTGTACCGGGACGCTCGCCTGGGGCGTCAATCTCCCGGCAACCACCGTGTTTGTCGACGCGGAGAAATACTCAGGCGGTCCCTATGGCGGACGGCTGATCCCGGTGCCGATCGACCGTCTCGAATTCGAGGGCATGGCGGGACGCGCCGGACGTTTGGGTTTGGCGCATGATACGGCGTCTTGTGGTGAGCGAAGTCGAACCGCCCCGGTCGGGCGCGGCATCCTCTGGAGCAAGACCCCCTGCGAAGCCGACCTGCTGTGGAATGCCTACATCACACCGCACGACTTCTCAACACCCCTCAACACACCGATTGGCTCCCTCTCTCATGGGGAGAGGGTTGGGGTGAGGGAAAGCGATACCGCTGGTGACAGATTCGCTCCGCTCACCACAAGCGAACTCAGTCGAACCACTTGTGGTGAGCGCGGCCGAACTACGTGCGCAAACGGACCCCGCCGGCGGCGGGGCCACCCCCCTTGCGGTGAGCATAGCCGAACCGCCTTGCCTGCTTTCGGTCCCGCACGTCGGCTGCTGGACTGGATCGTCACCGGGCTGGCATCCACTGTCGCCGATGCGCAAGCGCGCGCGCAGCAATCCCCCTTCGGTCCGGCCGATCCCGCCGAAGGTCCTCCCTTGAGGACGGTCTGGGAACCGGCGGCGCAGCGTCTGATCGATGCCCGACTGGTGCAGTGCGACGCCGACCGCAGGTCCTCTTTTGCCGAAGGCCCCCTCTTGGGGGAGGACGGACGTCTGTATGCCACACCGTGCGGCTCGGTGGTCGCCGCCTCCGGCATCGGCATCGAAACCGCTGTCGCGATCACGCGTGCGCTGGAGGGATGCCGCCGCAGGTCCTCTCTTGAGGGCCACAGGTCCTCTCTTGAGAACAGCGACTGCGATCCCGCATCGTGGATCGCGCTGTTGACCACATTACCGGAAGCATCCGATGCGCATCTGCTCTCCGGTGCGCTCCATGCCGAACATCGCCGCGCCATTGCCGCGCTGTGGCGCGATCGTTTCGGCGGTGAGTTTCTCGAAACACTCGCGGAACATTTCGCCGCCGATCCCGCCGCGGTCACGGTGCATTTTCCCAACGAGGCGCCGCAGACGCGCGCGATGCTGACGGCGCTGGCGCTCGATGATTGGGCGGCGGGCATATCGACCGATGAGTTGGAGCATCGTTACCGTCTGCCGATCGGCCGCCTGGCGCCGACCGCGGATTTGATCTCATGGCTGTTGGAAACGACCGCGCTGTTGGCCAAAAACATCGCGTCATCTCGTGGCATTGTCCCCGCGTTGGAACGCGCCGCTTTTGAAGTGCGCCACGGCATCAGTTGGGGCGCCCAGTCGCTGGTGCAGGCGCTCGAAGGCGTGCTGCCCCGTCAGACGCTGTTGGAATTGATCGCCGACGGCTGGAACGATCCGGTCGCGCTCGCCACACGCCGTCCCGACGAACTGATCGGCTATGCGCCGTTGTCGGTGGTCGAGCAGATTCTCAAACGCTGCCGCCAATGGAGTCAACGTGCGGCGAGGGACACCAAGCCAGGTCAATCGGAGTCAAACACACTCTCCATAGAAAACCCAACCACTTGTCCCGAGGGAAGCCGAGGGAAAGGAGAACCCGTCATGTCACCCATCCTCCATCTCGACGGCGCGGCGCATCGCGCGCGCCTCACGGTACAGTTGGCCGGACGGACTGTCTTGCTCCGCGCCAAGAGCTTCAAATACCTGCTGGCCTTGGCGGCGGCGCGTCTGCTCTCGCGCGACGGCTGGATCGCCAAGACCGACATCGAACCCGGCGAAAACCAGATCAAGTATCTCTACCAGTTGCGCCGTGAATTGCGCATCGCTGGTGGTGCGCACAGTCGAATCGCGCGGACCGACACCGATGCCCTGATCGAAAACGACGGACACGGGCATTACCGTCTCGGGCTGCCGCCGCAGGCGATTCAGTTCGATCTGGAACGGTTGCTGACACATCCCGACTGGGACATTCGTGTCCGCGCGGAGCAACTATCCGCGCACGCGCAGTCCGAACGGGCAACAACCACCGCGCACGCGGCGTGAGAAGCAATCGGGGCCCGTCACAAGTCGTAGGGACACCCATCGCTTCGCTCCCCTCGCGTCCGCTTCCCTCGGCTACGCTCGGGACAAGCGGGACAAGCGACGTGTCGTGTCCTCGTTTGAGCACGGGGCACGGCACGCCGCTTGTCCTGAGCGAAGCGAACGGGTGCCCCTACAAGAGGGTATGCGAAAAAATCACCCGCCCAGTTCTGCTTCGAGGCGTTCGATCTCACGCAGGACCGGTTCGGAATGTTCAGACTGGGGATTCAACTGGATGAATCGTTTCCACGCGGCGATGGCATTGCGGGAATCGTTGAGATCGAAACTGTAAATCACGCCGAGGTTAAACCACGCCTGCTGCGCGGTCGAGTCGGCGGCGACGACTTCGTTGAGCAGTGAAATCGCCCGTTCGGGATGACCGGCGGCGCGTTCCATCGTCGCCAGATCGGTTTTGACGTTGAGATTGTCGGGCTGCAACGCCAGCGCGGCGGTGTAGTGTGCGATTGCGCCTGCCGCATCATCGATATCGAAGTAGAGATTCCCCAGCGCCACCCACGCATCGAAGTTGCTCGAATCCTGCGCGAGGATGTCGCTGATGTGCGCGATCTGATGCTGCGCGTTCTCGATAAACTCCGCCTGCATCTGCTCCGGATCGAATGGCTGTTGGCCGGTCGCGTTCGATGACGCGGCGGGCTGCTCGATGTTCGTCTTGACGATGTAAATCGTCACAACAATGACCAGCGCCAGCACCGCGATCATAAACGGGCGGTTGTGCCGTGGAGCGTGGCTTTCGGTCGTTGCGGCGGGGCTGATTGCCTGCCCGCCGGTATCGGCCGTGGACCTGGTATCGTCGCTCATCGTCTCAATATGTCCCAGGACAGACGGTCCGGCAACCGATCTCGCCGACCATACGTAGCAACGCCAACAGGTTGCGTGCCCCGGTCACCCTATAGTGGGACCCCTAATCCGCCGATATAAGGAAATGGCAGCGCTGTAGCAAAGCACAATCACGCAAACGGGGGAACACAGTGGGTTCAGCCGCATCCACCAGCCGACGCTCCGAGAAGCAGAGCAACGCGGGGCCGCAATCCGACACGCGCACGCAAAACAGTTCGCGCGACTTGCACATGCAAAACCTGCCGCGCCCGAACGCCGTCCCGCCGACCGCCAACGAGCGGCTCAAGCCGGTCGACTTCAACGGCAATCACGACGCCGGCGGCGGCGACAAAAGTACGATGACGACCGAGAGCCGGATCCCCACAGAGCCGCACGATGTCTCGCAAGTGCCGAAGGTGCAGTTGCCCAGCGGCGTGGCCTGGCTGAATGGCCGCGCGTTGAGCTTCCCGTCCAGTGTGCGGCTGATTCCCGGCGAGCGGGTCGCGGTGGAAGGACGTCCCTATGAAATCAAACGCGCCCGCATCCTGACTCCGAAGAGCATCACCAGATGGGCCGCGTATGCCGTTTTGGGAATCCTCGCGGCCATCGGCCTGGCGCACATCATCGTCGGCCCGCCGGGCGGCACCATCTCCGGCGTCGTCATCGACGGAGTCAGCGGACGTATTATTCCCGACGCGCGCATCAGCATCATCAATGGCCCGATGGTGCGCACGAATTCCGCGGGGCTGTTTGCCGCCGGCGGATTGCCGACGGGACAATTTACGCTCACGGCGACCGCAATCGGCTATCAGTCGCAAAGCGGCACGGTGATGCGCACGGGCGGCCTCGATGCGCAAATGGCCTTTGTGCTGGCCCCGTTGTCGATCGATACGGCGTTGATGCTGATCGCCGAGGGCACACCGGCGGAACCCGCGCCGGTCGAAGAAACCCCGGCGGAGGAAACCCGGACCTCGGGGCTCGCGTTCGGCCATGTGAAGATCGATGCCGATTTCTCGGACTTTCTGGTCTTCGTGGACAACGTTCTCTACGGCAAGAATACCCCCGAAGTGAAACGTCTGTCGGCGGGCAATCACGCGATCGTTCTGCAAGTCGATGGATTCGAAGATTTCGCATCGAGCGTCACGGTAAAGGCGCGCGCGACGGAGACGCTGAAAGTCCGAAAAGCCGATCTGACGCCGCAAATCAATCCGCTCAAGCGCGCCCGCGGCCACTTTGCCGAGGCCAAGGCGTTTCTGGAGCAGGGCCAGTGGCCCGCGGCGATCGACGAGTACACGAAAGGACTCGAGTACGAGCCGGAGAATGCCGACGCGCTGCAGTATCGCGGCTGGGCGTTTTTGAAATCGGGCAATGCCGTCAAGGCCAAATCCGACTTCGTCCGCGCGGCGCAATTGCACCATGCCGCCAACCGCAATCTGGATGCGGTCACCTGCGCGGGATACTTAATCGAGCTGGAACCGGGTGAGAGCGACCACTGCCGGCGCCGCGCCGAGTATTACATCGCCCTGTCGGAATTCGACAAAGCGATCGATGACTACAAGTCCGCCATCAAGCGCGACAAGAATGCCATCGCGCCGCGCCTCGGTTTGGCGGAAGCACACTTTGCCACCGGAGATTTCCGGGAAGCCGCCAAAGAGTTCGATCGCGCGCGCAAACTCACCGACAAGCCATCGAGCATTTACGTGCGCATGCTCATCGCGCTGACCAATGCAGGACTGGACAAGGACGTTCGCAAAAAGTACGAGGAGCTGACTCAGATCGCCGACCCCGCGTGGCTGGAGTCGCTGCGACAGGATCCGGAGTGGTTGCGCGTTCTGCAGATCGTCGACCCGAGTGAACGGTCATCGGGATAGGTTTCCGACGACACCACGCATCAAAAGGCCCGGACTCGTCACGAGTCCGGGCCTTTCGTCATTGTGGATTCCACTCGGCGTTACGGCTGGACACCGCCGCCAGCAGTCGTGGCCTTGGTGTCCGGCAACTTGCCCGACACCGCGCTGACAAACGCAAATGTCTGATCGGGACGTGCCTGCATGATGATGACTTTCTTGCGGGCGTTGCGGGTCGAATCCATCACGATCTGCCCGGTGACGCCCTCGTGACGGACATTCGACAGCGCCGCCTTCAGGCCCGCATGCGTCAACTCCGGCGCCATTTCCAGGGCGTCGACAACCGCGCCGCCCGCATCGAAACCGAGCGCGGACGATGTGATCGGGGCGTGACCCTCCTGCTCGGTGAACGCGTCAACGAATCCGCGCACCTTCGAGCGGGTCACATCGGCGGAAAAATGGGACGCTATGAAGACGCGGGAATCGTGGTCGAGCGCGTCTCCCGACATCGCAAAAAACTCCGGCGACTCCCAACCGTCGCCGCCCAGGAAGGTGACGGTGAGCTTCGCATTTTTCGCGGCGCGCATGACCGCCGCCGCCTCCGGATAGAATCCGGAAACGAAGATCGCATCCGCCTTGCGCAGTTTGATCTGTTCGATGACATCGCTGAAGTCTGCGCGTCCCGCCGGATACCCGACATGCAACACGATCTCGCCGCCGAGCGCCCGGAACTGGCGGTCGAAGTGCCGCGCCAGCGACTGGGTGTAATCGTGCCGTTCCTCCTGCATGATGGCCACCTTGCGCAGCTTGCGATCGGTATACGCGAACGTGGCCAGTGCCTCCGCCATATCGGGGTCGACGAAGCACACGCGATAGACCCAATCGCCGATGGAGGTGATCGCCGGATTGGTCGCCTCCGGCACCACGAGGGGAATGCCGACATCCTGCGCCGCCACGGCGGCCGCCTGCGTCACCATCGACGTGCTGGAGCCGACGATTGCGATGGGGTTGTACTCACGTGCCAGGACACGCACGCCTTCGGCGGCGAAGATCGGGTCGGAGCGATCATCGTATGACTGAATACGGATCATCGCCCCCTTGATACCCCCCTGCCCATTGGCTTCGGCCACGGCCATCGTCAGACCGGCCAGACACTCGCGCCCGAACGCGGCATCGCGTCCTGTCAGCGACACCACAGCGCCGATGGTAATCGTGGGTTTGTCCTGGGCCGTACTTGTGCCCACGACCAGCAATGGGATGACCAGAGCGAGACAGAGGATACTGACCCCGTGTATGTTCAGTCGTCGCGACGTCCGACTCATGGAAGCACCTCCGGTTCTATCTGCAAGATTAAGGCAGAAAACACGTTCGGCAAGTGCATTCTGCTAACACAAGGAGACCGCGGCACTTGCGGGCGATGTTGCAGCGACCCATTTTGACGCGCGCGAGTGACATTGTCAATACAAACGGCTGTACGCCATATGATTAACTTGATAAATTAAAGTAATAGATCACACAATGATTCCGGTCAGAACCACTCCGGCATGAAGCACACCTGCCGTGGAAATGCACGCTCCAAAATCTCAACAGCTCCGGCGTTGGCTGTCAGCCGCTTTTGCTGTACCAGCTCGGCTGTTACCAGGTGTCCGGAGTAGAGCACACTCCACGCCGCGATCTCGCCGCTCGCCCGCGGCACTCCGCGTTTCGTCGTCCGACTGCGCGTGACACGGGCGCGTCCGCCGCTCCAGCGGATGAGCCAACGGCCGTCGTTCCACTCGCTGGTCGGATCCCCTTGCACATCGGCGCTTACCGCGCCGTCGAGGTCAGCCGGATACCGTCGTTCTTCGATGGCGCGTTTAAAGTCAATGAGCTTAAACTGTATCTTGCTGACCAGCCGCACGTCGGCGATGGGATTAGACAGAAAATCGAGAATCGGGAAGTCGACGGGCAAAAACCACGTAATCTGTCCCGCGTGATCGCGGTAGCTGCGCAGCAATTGCAAAATCGCCGATAAGGCGTAGTCATCGGCCCAGACCGCTTCCTTGACCGCGAGCTTGCGTCCGACCGGGGAAAGCTCGTCCCGCGTTGGCCATCGCGCCGGCGGCGGTTCGATGTCCATCTCGCTGATGACATAGCCGATCGGCTGTGATGCCCGTAAGACCAGATGGACGCGTCGGAGCCCCTGCCGTGCCAACAGCCAGCGAAAACTCCAATACCGCCGATCCCGGGTCACCGGACCCAGGTATCGCCGCCCGAACGCACGCTGCAGCATGTCCAATGTCTTCCATTCGGCCGTCCCATCGACCTCGCGCACCCGGATGCCGCGCAACGTTACCGGCGCGATCTGTGCGGGGGCGAACACGGCATCCCAGTGATGAAACACGTCGGCGTACCCCATGCGCGCGTAAAAATCGTGACGGAAAGGCATGAGTGCCGACAGGGCATATCCCGCCTTGCGCAACTCGGCGTGCGCGCGCGTCATCATCTCCCGCGCCAGTCCGCTGTTGCGATACTCCGGAGCCGTCGCCACCGCTGCGACACCCGACATCGGTACAAACTGTTCACCCACGCGCATCCGGAAGGGGTAGCACCACATCCCCGCCGCCAGTGTGTCGCCGTCCGACGCGCACCAGGCGGTGTCCAGATGCTTCGACATAAAGTCGATGTATTTGTGCCTGTAATCTTCGCTGAGTCCGAAACAGTAGTGAACCAGCCGGCCATAGGCGGGCAGGTCGCGTCGCTGCATGGAACGGATGCGGATCATGCAAAAGGTGATCGATTGCAGGTCACGAACACCGTACCCCCGCTCGGCTGTGACTACTCAGAGGAGATCGTGCGCCGGGTTCCCGGCAATCCGTGCAGGTCAGCCCAAGGGCTGACCCGCACGGAACATGGTATCGATAACCGTCAATCACAGCTCAAAAACACGGCACGTCCTGTGGACGGCGAATTCACGCAGAACATTGTGCGCCGGGTTCCCGGCAATCCGTGCAGGTCAGCCCAAGGGCTGACCCGCACGGAATATGGTATCGATAACCGTCAATCACAGGTCAAAAGCACGGCACGTCCTGTGGATGGCGAATTCACGCAGAACATTGTGCGCCAAGTTCCTGACACTCTGTGCCGGTCAGCCCTTGGGCTGACCCGCACGCGGTGCCGATCGCACGTTTACGGTTTCGGCTTGCGCGACGCATTCAGAATCCGTGTCTGCAAGTCGGTCGCATCGCGGCTGATCACAGCCGAGAGCGAATCGGCCGTGCCGAAGTCGCCGCGGTCGATCAACGGCTGGATCGCCGGGATGCGTCCGCTCAGTTCGGCGATGTCCTCCCGGAACATCGCGATGTCGACCTTCGTGCCCTTTCCGGTCGGGGCACCGGCCAGCGTGTCGGAACACGCCTCGACCGAGCGGACGGCCAGATCGAGCATGCGCTGCGACTGCGCGCCGCGTTCGCCGCGTCCGCGCACGGCGGCGTCACGCGCCGCCACTGCGAGGTTGCGTGTCTCGATGTACATCTCTTTGGCGGTGCCGTATGAGCGGAACAGACGGAATCGCTTGTCTTGTTTGGCCTTTTCCTCGTTGGCGCGATCCAGCGATTCGGTGGCGCGGCCGAGCTCGGCCGGGGCGAATCGCTCGGCCTCCGCATCGCGCGCCGCATTGACCGCGGCGATGGCGTCGGATTCTTCCTGATCGGGCGGTGCGCTGCATCCGACCAGCATCAGCGCCACGAATGCAACGACCAGCCACTGCCCCAGTGCTCGGTACGACAGCGGATATGCATGTGTCCGATTCATCGGTCCTCCCCGGCGGATTGACTGTGTCGTTTTCACCACGGCGGCGGTGCAGAAGTTCCCAGCCCCGGACCCAAAAGACAGGCATTCAGGAACAGACGTTTGGTGCCGTGGAAGTATGAGCGGAAATATGGGCTGTCGGCAAACAGAATCACCTGGCCTTTGCCCTTCGATTCGCGCGTGGCGTAGGCGGTGTTGGCCCAGCGTTCGCGCGATTCGGGCCAGAGCAGTCCGGCCATGCGCATCGATCCGGCGTCGGCGATCCGTGCCGCCGCCTGTACCGGCGGCTTGACCATGAGCGCATCCTTGGTGTACACGATTGCGCTGGCCCGTCCGGCGGCGCCGAAAGTCAGCCAATGTTCCGAATTCAGCTCCAGTTGCATGATGACGCCGCGTGGCTGGAACAGACGCGCGCGGTCATCGCGATGTCGCAACGCGTCCGCGTCTTTAGTGTCGGCTTCTTTATCCTCGCGCTTGTCGCCGGGCTGTTTACCGGCGGACCAATTCCACACCGCGTTGGAGTCGACGGTGGCGGTCCGGGCCGCCCGCTCTTCGGCGACCGCGCGCTCGTACGCGCTCAAGTCTTCCAGGACGTCGCCGCGCTCACGGGCCGCCGACAGGCCGCTGGACGAGTCGGCACAGAAAAACGCCGATGATCCTTCGGCGATGAGCGTCCCGCCCTGCTCGACCCATGTGGAGAGCTTCTTGGCTCCCTCGTCGCCGATGCGGGATGACGGATCGCCCCAGTACGACGGCAGGATCAGGACATTGAACGCAGAGAGGTCGTAGTCGGAAAGCTGTCCGACATCCAGCAGCGACATCCGTGACCGCAACTCGAAGTCGAGCAGGTACCACAAGACGCCCACCGACGTGAAATCATGATCGGACCCGATGAACATCCCGATGCGCGGCGCCCGCAAGACTTCAAACAGGTCCGAACCGAGATCCGGGTCTCCGGACGAATAGTTTGTCGAGGAACCGATGATGGTGACGCCGGTCTCCCCGGCAATCGCGCGCAGCGCCTCTTCCAGATCGGGGCCGTTCTCGTGCTTTCGCAACAGCAATGTCCCCGCCGCGAACTTCTGTTCCTGATGGACAAAGGGACGCAGGGACGCCCGTACCGACAGTCCTGCATCGAAGATGCGCACCAGCGCATTCATGCTGCGGTCATCGATCGTGGGAATCAGAAAGCCGTAGGTGGGCTCGGGATTTAACACTTTTCCCCGGCCCGGTGACGGCGGCTCAAGGACCGCTTCGGATGCGGCGGCGGGGATGGACGCCGCGTACGTGATGTCCAGATCATACGCGAGCGCCAGCGACCAACTGGTGACCTCATACAGCCGCGTGTCGTTGCCCTTCTCCACCTCGCGCCGTTCCTCCTGCAGGAATTGGGGCGACAGATGCGGATCGAACTCGAGCATGGCCTTCGCCAGCAGCCCGCGCGGTTGCTGCAGAGGGATCAGGTATGTTCCGGCGGGAAAAGTCCGGCGGGCCTTCTTGCTGTACCCGTCGACGACGTCCGCCGCAAACGACGACGTGGCGCGTATCAGTTGCAATCCGTGACGCAGTATCGTGGAGACGAAGCGATGCTCGCGTCCGGTGTTCTCTCCGGGCGCCAGGATGAATGCCCCACGCAATCCCTCATGACGACCGGTGATGCCGTCGCGGTGGAAATCGGCATAGTCCGACAACAGGCGTGCCCGGTTTTGGGCGGCGGTCTGCAAGTTGGCCAGCGAACTGACAGTCTGCTGCGCGACGCACTGGCTGTAGTGAAGCACGTCGCCGGAGTACTTCCTGACCGGTGAGCCGCCGGTGCCCGCCTGTTCGTAGAGGATGCCGATCGCGCCGGTGAACAGGGTCCAGGCGGAGCCGTACCCCGGATACCACTCTTCATGCCAGTCGCCGGTGTAGTAGCTCCAGCCGCGTTGATCGAATGCGCGTCCCTGATCGGCGGCGAAGACATCCCACCAGCGACGGATAGTTTTGGTGATGTTGGCGTTGAGGGGCTCGCGCCCCGGCGAGAACAAGTAGGTGCTGTAGGCGCCCATTTCGTGCGCGTCGACAGCGATTTGCGGACTCCACGCATTGATGACGCTCACGCGCGCGTTGGTTTCGGGATGCACCAATGGCAGCCAGTCGCGATTCAGATCGAAGAGATAGTGATTGGCCCTCCCCCACGGCCAGAATCCCTCATGCTGCAAATCGCGCGCGTAGCTGCTGGGGACTGCACCAGTGTAGGCATACACCTGCGCGAGGTAGCGTTCGCGACCATCGGGATTCTGCGACGGATCGATGAGCGTGACGACATTCTCCCGGATCCGGCGCGTGTCCTCATCGGTGGCGGCGGCCAGATGGTACGCCGTCCACAGCGCCGCATCGACGCCGGAAATTTCATCGCCGTGAATCGAGTACCCCATCCACGCGACCGCCGGAGTGCCCGAGACGATGTCCTGCTCGCCGGGGATCGTCCCATCCAGGTTTGGGCGTGTCAATCGCGCGAGGTCCGCGCGGATGCTCTCGCGTTGGGCGATGTTGTCCTCATGGCTGACAATAAACGTGTACAGCGTGCGGCCCTCGTAAGTGCGTCCGATTTCGATCATCTCCACACGCGGCGACATGTCCGAGAGGACGCGCAGGTAGTTGATCGCTTCATTATAACGCGTCGGACGCGACCCGAGCGGGTATCCGAGAACGCTGTCCGGCGACGGGACCGCCGGGTCATACGTCGTCTCCGTGAAGTAATCGGCGACTGCGCCTTCGGAGAGCAGCGGCCACTGGCCGGCGTTGGCATCGGTTGCCACCAACAGCAGCAGTCCCACCGCGATCGTGGTCCAACGGCATCCCGCCGGAGTGCCCAATCCGAACATCATGCGATCACCTCGCCTCATTGCCTTCGCTCCGATTCCTTGTGCGTGACGACGACGCGACAATATCGATGCACGATGAGTCGGCGGCAACCATGATTAACGCCGCAGGGTGCCCCGGACCGTGCGGCGTGTTGGAAAAACCTACTTCAATGTCACCCCGAGCGAAGCGAGGGGTCTCGATGCGCGCGTGGCTGCCGACAACTCGTTGGAGATTCCTCGCCCGAAGGGCTCGGAATGACTCCGGAGAGAGGATCGTCCCGATCAAACGCGAATCACCGAGGGGAGGTTTTTCAACACGCCCCTTGGTCCGGATTTCAAGGAATCGCCGAAAAGCAACTCCAGGCAAAAGAAAACGGGGACCGCATCACACGGTCCCCGTCGGAACAGAAGACTCAACGGCTTCTACAGCTCGCCCGCGTCGACCAGCATGACATCGCCCATATTCAGTTCGCGGATGCCGGCTTCGATGGTCTTGCGGTCGCCGACGACCACCACGACCATGTTGTCGGGCGCCAAATACTTCTTGGCGGCCGCGGTGGCGGCTTCACTCGAGACGGCGTTGATGCGGCTTTCATAGGTCTTCCAGTCGTCCATCGGCAGCTCATACTGGAAGATCGATCCAAGCTGTCCGGCGATGCCCGAGAAGTTCTCGAAGTCCTGCGGGAACCCCTTGATGAGGTTGTTCTTGCTGTCCTGCAGCTCGGTGGTCGTCAACGGACGTGTCGTGGCGATGTCGCGGATTTCCTTGAGCATTTCGACGATCGCGGGCTTGGTCGCATCGGTCTGCACCGACGCATACGAAACGAACGGACCCGTGCCGCTGCGCGACCAGACGAATGAGAACGCGCCGTAGGCATATCCCTTGTCTTCGCGCAGATTCAGATTGATGCGGCTGGTGAATTGCCCGCCGAGCACATTGTTCATCACGTTCATCGGCGTCCAGTCGGCATGATTGCGCGGCATGCAGGGATGGCCGCAGACGATCACGCTCTGGGCGGCGCCGGGCTTGTCGACGATATACACCTTGGTGCTGGCCGGACGCGCGACATCGGGGACGGTTGCCGTCGCAACGGTGCCCGGCTTCCAGGAGCCGAATGCCTTCTCCATTTTGGTCTTGGCCTCGTCGAGCGTTATGTCGCCGACGACCACGATCGCCGCGTTGTTCGGGTAGTAGTTGGCCTGGTAGAAACCGACCAGATCCTCGCGCGTGATCGCATTGATCGAGGCCTCGGTGCCCGATCCCGTGTACGGCTGTGCGTACGGGTGCCCCTCCGGATACAGCATTTTCTGGAATGCCTTGATCGCGGTCTGCACCGGCTGCTTGGACTCCTGCTGAATCCGTCCAAGGTAGAGCGTGCGCTGACGCTCCAGTTCCTCGGCGGGGAACGTCGGATTCAACGTGACGTCGGCCATGAGCGCCAAAGCCCCGTCGAGGTTTTTCTTCAAAACGTTCAGACTGACCGTCGAACCGTCAAAAGAACTGCTGGTACCGAGACTGGCGCCCAGGCGCTTTTCTTCATCGGAAATCTGGAGCGCGTCGCGCGTCCTGGTGCCTTCATTGAGCAGTTCGGCGCACATGGCACCGGCGCCCGGACGATCGGCGGGATCGGACGCCCAGCCGCTCTTGAGCACGAGATTGGCCTGCACGAGCGGGAGCTTGTGGTTTTCGACGAGAAACACTTCGAGGCCATTGGAGAGCTTTGCGCTCTTGATCTCCGGCGGCGTGAAAGTGGGCTCGTCGCCGGGACCGGGCTGCGCCGTCCAATCGGGTGCGGTTTCGCTCTCCGCCAGTGTGCCCTGCGGGACGATCGTGAAAATGACGCGGCGATTCATGTCGAGATATTGCCGCGCATAGGCCATGACGTCGTTGACGGTCGGCTTGGTGTACCGCTCGGCATCCCATTGCAGCTTGCCGGGATCGCCGAGCATGGTGTTGTACTCATTGAGCTTGTCGGCACGACCGCCGAACCCGCCGACCGCCTGCAGGCGGCGGATGAAACCGGCCTCCCAGGTCGTTTTCGCCTGCGCCAACTCATCGGCTGTGACGCCCGACGACATCACGTTCCTGAGGATGCCGTCGACCGCCTCTTCCATCTCGGCCAGGGTGTGGCCGGGCTTGGCGGTCACGACGATGTTGAACGTGCTGGACAGTTCACCGGACGACTGGTAGGCCTGCACGTCCTGGGCGATCTG
Organism: Candidatus Zixiibacteriota bacterium; assembly: GCA_036397555.1. Taxonomy (NCBI): domain Bacteria; kingdom Pseudomonadati; phylum Candidatus Zixiibacteriota; species Candidatus Zixiibacteriota bacterium. The sequence goes on from DASWIS010000030.1 coordinate 27,484, forward strand.
ACGGTCATAGACGAGCGACTTGTACAGCCGCGAGTTTTTGCCGTCGGCCAGAATGTTGGCCAACAGATCAAACTCGGCATCGCCGGGCTTGTAGTAGCCGGGCGTGTGCCACGCCATGTACAGACGCGGCAGCTCGACATTGTCCTGGGCCGTGCCGCGCTTGACGCCATCCAACTGCGGAATCCAGTTGGTCAGACGGTCGACCGCCGGACCCGGAGGCAGCGGCGCGAAATACTTTTCGACCAGACGCTTCGCCTCGGCCGGATCGAAGTCGCCCGCGATGCACAGCGACGCATTCGCCGTATGATAGTATTGCTTGAAGAAATTGCCGACGTCCTCCAGCGACGCCGCGCTCAGATCGTCCATACTCCCGATCACGGTCCACGAATAGGGGTGATCATCGGGATAGAGCATCGGCAACATCAGCTCGTAGGACTTCGCATACGGCTGGTTGTCCAAACCCTGCCGGCGCTCGTTTTTGACGACGTCGCGCTGGTTATCGAGCTTTTCCTGGGTCATCGCCGGCAGCAGGAACCCCATGCGGTCGGCTTCGAGCCAGAGCGCCAGCTCCAGGTAGTTGCTCGGGACGTTTTCCCAATAGTTGGTGCGGTCTTCCGAGGTGGAACCGTTGATGGCGCCGCCGACTTTCTCCAGCGGCTCGAAGTACTCCGAATCGTGATGCTCCGATCCCTGGAACATCATGTGCTCGAAGAGATGCGCGAAGCCGGTGCGCCCGATCTCCTCGTTCTTCGAGCCGACATGGTACCACACATTGACCGCAACCATCGGGATCGCAGGATCCTGATGCAGGATCACATCCATGCCGTTGGGCAACGTGTACTTCTCGAATTCCAGTTTCGGCAGATCGGCCGACAACACCGGCGCGGCGAACAGCAGCGCCAATGCAACGACAACCAGCCCGATACGCGAGGCATTCATCCTCGACTCCTTGGTGGAAGGTTTTAAGTTTCTTCTATGCCTAAATCTGAAGGTATCCCCAACGAACGCCGTAATCGTGGCGCGGAAACATACAACATGCAGTAACGGGGGCCAAGAATCAAGTGCTCCGTGGGATGTCAAAACATTGTAAGCCGCCGTGGCTCAGGCCATTGGCACGACGGAGTAATGCGACACTCTAAGCACGGGGACGGCCAGAACCATATCGTGGTCCCCTGCGGCTTAGACGGTCCAGTCGGGGAAATGTTGCGCACGGTCTCACGAATCGTGCTCGTCCCAGAAAGTGCGAATGTGATCCCACGCCTCGTTGGCGGTCTCGGCGAATTTGAAGAGATGGATGTCATCGGGGTCGATGACGCCCTCCAGCACGAACTCCTCGAAGTTGACGATCCGGTCCCAGAACTCCCGTCCCATCAGCACGATCGGCAGTTCGGGGACTTTACGGGTTTGCACCAGCGTCAGGGCCTCGAACAACTCGTCCATGGTCCCATAGCCGCCGGGGAATGCGACGAGTGCCTTGGCCCTCAGCATGAAGTGCATCTTGCGGATGGCGAAGTAGCGAAACTGAAAGCACAACTCCGGCGTGATGTACGGATTCGGTTCCTGCTCATGCGGCAGCGTGATATTCAGCCCGATGCTCTCCGCGCCGATTTCCCACGCGCCGCGATTGGCCGCTTCCATGATGCCCGGCCCGCCACCGGTGACGATCACGAAGTCCTGATCGCCATTGCCGCGTTTATCGGTCGAGACGATCTTGGCGAACGAGCGTGCTTCGTCGTAGAAACGCGACTTCGCCAGAATGCGTCGTGCCGCCTCTACGCGCATTGCCAGACGCGGCTCGCCTGGGTTCGCCGCGACGGCGGATTCGGCCTTGCCCAAGCGGCGCTTGGCCTCCTCGGGATGAACGATGCGCGTGCCGCCGAAGACGACGATCGTCGAACGGATCCGCCGCTTGCGCAGCGCCAATTCCGGCTTGAGCAGTTCCAGTTGCAGGCGCACCGGGCGCAGCTCATCGAGATTGAGAAACTCGATGTCCTCGTATGCCTTGATGTACGCCTGTGAGTCGTCCCACCAACGATCATGCGGCTTGTGGTTTTCTGTCATACTCGTTCGTGCTCCCTGGCGGTGTCTGTTCCAAAACGAAGTCTGATACAAAGCCCTGTCAGGCACAGAAACAAGAAAACCGGCGGGGCGGTCGCGCCTCACCGGTCGGATAGGTACGGCAGTAATCTTACCGCAGCAACGTCATCTTCCGCGTCATGACCTGCTCGCCCGCCTGCAAGCGATAGAAGTACACGCCGGAGGCGGCACGTCTGCCCCGGTCATCCTCGCCGCTCCAGTAAACCGAGTGACGCCCCGGATCGCAGGGCTTGTCCATCAGCCGCGTGACATGCCGTCCGAGGATATCATAGACATCCACGCGCGCGTCGCACGCCACCGGCAGCGAGAAGCGGATGACGGTGGAGGCGTTGAAGGGGTTGGGGTAGTTTGGGGAAAGCTGCCAATCGGTCGGAGCGTGCTCGACACGTGCCAATTCGCCATACCGGACGCAATCGTACCCCGTAACGACGTCCCCATGGGATGTCAAACCGCTAAACCCAATCGGCAGAGTCAAACCGACGTTCGGCGTGCCGAGGGTTGAAAGCATCGCCTCGCGCGCGAAATACAATATTAGATCTGTGTGGCCATCGGCCTCAGGCGGATGGCACGGGCACCGGTCGGCATCGATCGTGGATGCGTTCGTCGCCACATCGTCGTACTCCCAATGCAGCGCGGCGATATCGCCTTGTCTGAAAGATTCCGGCCGAAACTGCGCCACGTCGATGCTTGGCGAGCCAAGAACCGCAACCCTGACTTCGCCAGTGTCCGACTTGGCATTGAGCGCTCCAGGGCATTGGCCCGGTTCAATGTCGAACTGTACAATGAGCAGCGGGCGATTCACATCGGGAGAAAACCCGTCGGATCGCAGGCGCACAACCTTTGGCAACGGCACGACACACTCGCCGACGACCCCGAACTCATCATGAACCGTAATGCGCACCGTGGTGTCTGCGGGGGTCAGGAATGATCCGGCGGGCGGATCCTGCTCCTTGCGGAGTATGCCATCGACGGCGCATGCCGTAACCTCACGCGCATAATCCGGCACGACCGGCGCGTCGCCGTAGCGGACGAAGAGATACATCGGGGACGGGCAATCGATATGCAGCGGTGTGCGTTGAACGATGCGAACATGGGCTGTGCAGGTGTCCTCGAGCGGACGGTCGCTGACCACGAGCTGAACATCATACTCGCCGGGTCCGCGCCAGCGCCGGTCGATAACTCGGAGTGAGAGATTGTCTCCGTCGGGATCGTAACTGCCCCCGTCGACAAGTTTCGGCTCCATGAACACAGTACAGGCGGAATCCAATTCGATGGTCGTGTCCCGACAGACGGCAACGGGCCGTGTGTTGTCCCGGACATCGACAGTCGCCGGACACGTGTCGGACAATTCCCCATCGGACACGATTAGCACGACATCGTGAATTCCCTCCGCCAACCATCCGTCGGGCACGACGGCCAGGCTCACTCGGTCTCCGTCGGGATCATACGAGCCGTCGTTCACTCTCGAAGCAAATACTCGCGTACCGCCGGATGTGTCACTGCGAATGATCACATCGTGGCATTGCGCGACAGGGCGACGGTTATCCAGGACCGTCAACTGAGATTGACAACTGTCATTGAGCACACCATCTGAGACAACAAGAGTGACTTGGTGTTCACCCGGTTCCCAAGCCCCGTGAGGAATCAACCAATAGCCGATCGGATCGCCATCGGGATCAAACGATCGACTGCCAATCACCGCGGCGCTGACTTGCACCGTCGGCATGGCCCCCGTCCCTATGGTGGTATCATGACAGACGGCAATAGGAGGCAGATTCGGGCGCATCGCACCGACGGTGACCATGCCGGGCTGAAACCGCGGGAAAAGCAGGCCCCGAATATTCGCCGGGGCGAGCGGAACAAATGAGAATTTATTCGCGGGCGCAACACAGCACGTGTCGATCTTGAAGCGGCCAGTGACCTCGGTGACATCAAAGTGCAACAGAATCGACGGCTCACCCGACTGATCGTTGCCCTCCGGCAGCGGATTGCCGCTTGCCACGATCCCGACCCACATGAAGGCATCAGGGCTCTCGAAGAACCCCGGCTGACTTGTTGATCCTGATTGCTCTGACCAAGCGTAAGACTCCGGGCAGATTCCCTGACCTGTGTATCCGACTGGTCCACGCGGCTCCCCATAGTAGTAAAGCCCCCCAAACTCCATCAGTCCGGACAGTATCACACGCCCCTGAGAGACGACTTCGAACCGCTCGCGGATGAACGATCCTTCTTCAATCGATCGGATCTCAAGCGGCACCACGACTCCCAAAAGCGGTTCATCATTACTCAGATACACCCCGACCCTGACATCCGTGGCCCCCGGCTCGACGTGCTTCGATTCGACGATGACGGAGTTCTCCGCCCCGGCGGGACCGGCGATCAACAGCAGCAGGGCTGCGGCCATTCGGACGACCTGTCGATTCGGGTCCGCTTTCATCTCGATACCCCTCCCCCGGTTCTTGTCCCTATCCAGGAACACATACAAATAAGGCGCCCCGCTATTCCCGGAAAGGATATTCAAAGTAAAACGCCGGCGGCACGCAGCGGCTGTCAAAACGTTGGGCGCGGCCGCATAAAGAAACCGGGGTGGGATCGCTTGATCCCACCCCGGTTTGGTATGGCTTGGTTCCACCGACTACGGACAACTGGTCGGGTACGGCGTACACAGACACGGATCGCAGATCCGATTCGGGTCGCCGTTGCGGAACGCGATGTCGACGAGCAGCACGACGTCGAAGACGTTCACCGTTCCGTCACAGTTCGCATCTTCGCACGGCACCGCCACTGACGGCACGCAGTTCGGGAAGAATGCGGATGCGCCGGCACGGAACGCCACATCGACCGCCTTGACGACATCGAAGACGTTGATGACGCCGTTGCAATCGGCACAGTCACCGTGGCACGAGCAGTCGCATGCGATGAAGCAGATCGGCAGCCCGTTGCAGGTCTGGTACCCGCCGCAGGTCGGGATACCGGCGCACGTCGTGATCGGCGCGCAAGTATTGGTCCCCGGACACGTGACCGCACCCTGGCAAGTGAGCTTCGCCCAGCAGGTGAGCGTCCGATTACAAGTCGGATTGCCGGGGCAGGTGCCCGCGCCCACGCAGGTGATCATGCCCGCCGCGCAGGTTTGGAATCCGCCGCAGGTGTTGGTACCCGGACAGCTCGCGGCTCCGGTGCAACTGGCCGTATTGGAGCACGTCGGCGTGTTCGGGCACGTGTGCGCCCCATCACATGTCGCCGTGAAGTGGCACGTCGTGAACCCTTCGCACGTGATGTTGTTGAAGCAGGTCACGTGTTCCGGACACGTCGGGCCGCCCGGACAGGTCGTGTTCCAGCAGGTCTCCATGTCAACGCATGTCGGCGTCCACTGGCACGTGTTCATCCAGCAGCAAGTCGGCTGAATGTCGCAGGTGACTCCCGCCGGATCGCACGTGAGGTACCCAACGCAACTGGCCATGCCTACGCATGTCTCGAAGCCGACACAGGTGATTTGCGTCTGTCCGCAGGTCGGCGCCGGACGGCACGTCTGCGTGCCGTCGCAGGTCGGAACACCCGGTGAAGTCGCCGATTTGCAGGTCGGACCGCTGCCGCAGGTCGCGGACCCCTCGCAGGTATTGAAGCCCGGACAGGTATAGAAGTCCCGACACGTCGGCTGACCCGGACAGGTCTGCGTTTGACACGTCTGCGTTCCCGCGCATGTCAGACCACCATGGCAGGAGCTGAATCCGCCGCATGTCGGCCCGTCGGTGCTGCAGGAAATCGAATTGATGCAGGTGACCGAACCGTCGCAGGTGATAAAGTACGGACACGTCGATTCACCGAAACACGTGGGACCGAACGTGCCGCACGTTACAAGACCCTCACAGGTCACCAGCCCGAAGCAACTCGGCGTGCCCTGGCATGAGGCGGTATGGACACAGGACGGCTGATCCGGACAGGTGATCGTACCCGGACAGGTCGTCGTGCCGTTACAGGTGAAAGTGCCCGGACAGGTCGAAATGCCGAAACAGGTAAACGACGACCCGCACGAGATCGTGCCGAAGCATGTCCCGGTTCCCGGACACGTGTTCCAGTCGCTGCACGTGATATAGATCGGGCAGGTACTGGCGCCCACGCAACTGGCGAAGGTCCCGCATGTGGATTGTCCGACAGCGCACGAGGACATCGAGCCGCAGGTGTGATGCGGGTCGCACGTCGGCGTTCCATAACACGACGCGTCCCCGCGACAGGTAAACTGGCCCGGACAAGTGTTGGCGCCCGGACAGGTTCTGGAGCCCTGACATGTTTGGCCCCAGCCCGCGCAGGTGTTCACGTCGGCGCAGGAGAAGCTTCCCGGGCACGTGGTTGTGCCGTCGCAGGTGAGCGCGCCGCCCGGACACGTCTGCTGATCGCAAGTGAACTGGAAGACGCATGTCGGCGCGTTCGGACAGGTGTTCGCCCACGCGCAGGTCAGAGTTCCCTGACAGGTCGGCCCCGTCGCACCATCGCATGTGAGCGTGTTGCACGTCGGGTTGCCGATGCAGGTGGTAAAACCGGTGCAACTGGCCATACCCATGCATGTCGGCAGGGCTTCGTTGCACGTCGTTGTTCCCGGACAGGTCGGCTGACCCGGACAGGTACCGACGGAGGCACAGGTCAATTGCTCGCTGCCGCAGGTGGCCGATCCGATACACGTTGATGTTCCCGGACAACTCTGGTGCCCATCGCACGTCGGCGTGCCGTCGCAACTCTGGAACGTGTGGCATGTCGGCGCCTGATCGCATGTCGGTGCAGCGGGATCGCAGGTCGGCTGGCCCGGACAGGTCGCGGCCGCACCGCAACTGATGTAATGCCCGCATGTCGCCAGGCCGTCGCATGATGGCGTTCCCTGGCAGGTGATGTCACTGGCGAGGCAGGAGACCTGACCGTCGCATGTCATCCAGCCCGGACAAGTCGCGACACCCGCGCAGGAACTCCACTGCTGACACGTCGGCTGGCCGCCGCATGTCGGGTAATCCTGACAGGTGTGCGTGTTCCAACATGTCGAAGCGCCATCGCATGAGGGCGTGTTGTTGCATGTCGGGTAATGGAGACACGTGGGCTGATCATCGCAGGTCTGCGAGCCGCATGTCGATGAACCCGGACAGGTGATCGTCCCGTCGCAGGAGTCTCCGCCGGGACAGGTGAATTGACCCTGGCAGGTGTTGGTCGCGTCGCACGAGGCGGTGCCGGAACATGACGGCGATCCCGGACAGGAATTCTGACTCTCGCACGTGAAGGTCTCGCAAGTCGGGAATCCCGGGAAAGTCGGCGGCAGACAGTTGGGATCGTCTGCGCTACAGGTAAACTCGCCTTCGCATGTGGCGAATCCCGGGCAGGTCATCACGCCGAAACAGGTTTGTCCGCCGTCACAAGTCGGGGTGCCGTCACAGGTGGCGCCGCCGGTAAAGCACGATGGCGTCCCTTCGCAGGTCACCCACCCGACACAGGTCGGCTTGCCATCGCAGGTCGCCGTCGCACCTTCGCACGTCGGCGTGCCCTGATTGGTCACCAGCAGCGACGGGTCGCTGGGCTGATCGATGGCGGGCTGTTCGTCATCGGCAGCCGCCACCTCAACGGGCGCCTGCGAGCGGTCCCGTTCGTCAAGTTTGTCGACTGAGGTTTTGAGACTGTGTTCGAAAAGTGGAGACGGTTGTGGATCTTCCGCAGCCAGCGCCAGCGTGGGCGCCAGTGCCAAGCTCAAAGCGATGACGGCGATTATGGCGCCGCCACATGTACAAATGCACGCCCGAGCCCAGCGACTGCTACATCGCTCGATTACCCAAGTTACCATATACCACCTCCGGGATTCGCGTCCGAATCCACACTTGTAGAACCTTAGGGCTGTTAAATTCTGTAAAGAGTTCCGTAAAGACTGGACCCACCTCCAGTCGATTTTCCGGCTATCAATATGAGCAAAGAATTTGTCATGTCAAGCGCTAACTGCCCATTCTGCAACGGAATCAATCTGACAAAGCGACGTCGCCCAGCGCCCGGCCCGCCATCGAGAGACGGCCGGATGGTGGCCACCTGTAACACGTTAGTATATAGTGCCTTAATCGACCCTGTTGAACTTTTGGTATAGGAGCCCGGCGCGTTGCCTCCCCCCGTCCGGTCAGCCCACGGGCTGACCGGCACACGACAACAGGTAGGGTTTCAATGTGCGGGTCAGCCCTTGGGCTGACACCAGGCAGGATTGGGATCGGTACTGTGCGGGTCAGCCCTTGG